>NZ_CP200321.1:0-2500 GCF_056868045.1 Mesorhizobium sp. HAY1-8B | reverse complement strand
AGAAAGCGTAACAGCTCACTGGTCTAAATAAGGGTCTTTGCGCCGAAAATGTAACGGGGCTAAAGCCATACACCGAAGCTTAGGGTTCGTAGCAATACGAGCGGTAGCGGAGCGTTCTGTAAGCTGATGAAGCCATACCCGTGAGGGGTGGTGGAGGTATCAGAAGTGCGAATGCTGACATGAGTAACGTAAGGGGAGTGAGAGACTCCCCCGCCGAAAGACCAAGGGTTCCTGCTTAAAGCTAATCTGAGCAGGGTTAGCCGGCCCCTAAGACGAGGCGGAAACGCGTAGTCGATGGGAACCACGTTAATATTCGTGGGCTTGGAGGTAGTGACGGATCATTGAGGTAGTCCAATCTTATCGGATTGAACGGGCTGCTGCGTGGTTCCAGGAAATAGCTCCTCCTTATAAACCGTACCCGAAACCGACACTGGTGGTCTGGTAGAGTATACCAAGGCGCTTGAGAGAACTATGCTGAAGGAACTCGGCAAATTGCACGCGTAACTTCGGAAGAAGCGTGACCCTTTTCTGCGCAAGCAGAGGAGGGTGGCACAGACCAGGGGGTAGCGACTGTTTATCAAAAACACAGGGCTCTGCGAAGCCGCAAGGCGACGTATAGGGTCTGACGCCTGCCCGGTGCTGGAAGGTTAAGAGGAGGGGTGCAAGCTCTGAATCGAAGCCCCAGTAAACGGCGGCCGTAACTATAACGGTCCTAAGGTAGCGAAATTCCTTGTCGGGTAAGTTCCGACCTGCACGAATGGCGTAACGACTTCCCCGCTGTCTCCAGCATAGACTCAGTGAAATTGAATTCCCCGTGAAGATGCGGGGTTCCTGCGGTTAGACGGAAAGACCCCGTGCACCTTTACTATAGCTTTACATTGGCATTCGTAGTGGCATGTGTAGGATAGGTGGTAGGCTTTGAAACCTGGGCGCCAGCTCAGGTGGAGCCACCCTTGAAATACCACCCTTATTACTATGGATGTCTAACCGCGGCCCGTTATCCGGGTCCGGGACAATGTATGGTGGGTAGTTTGACTGGGGCGGTCGCCTCCTAAAGAGTAACGGAGGCGCGCGATGGTGGGCTCAGAACGGTCGGAAATCGTTCGCTGAGTGCAATGGCATAAGCCTGCCTGACTGCGAGACTGACAAGTCGAGCAGAGACGAAAGTCGGTCATAGTGATCCGGTGGTCCCGCGTGGAAGGGCCATCGCTCAACGGATAAAAGGTACGCCGGGGATAACAGGCTGATGACCCCCAAGAGTCCATATCGACGGGGTTGTTTGGCACCTCGATGTCGACTCATCGCATCCTGGGGCTGGAGCAGGTCCCAAGGGTATGGCTGTTCGCCATTTAAAGCGGTACGTGAGTTGGGTTCAGAACGTCGTGAGACAGTTCGGTCCCTATCTGCCGTGGGTGTAGGAATATTGAAAGGATCTGTCCCTAGTACGAGAGGACCGGGATGGACGGATCTCTGGTGGACCTGTTGTGGCGCCAGCCGCATAGCAGGGTAGCTATATCCGGACGGGATAACCGCTGAAGGCATCTAAGCGGGAAACCCACCTTAAAACGAGTATTCCCTGAGAACCGTGGAAGACGACCACGTTGATAGGCCGGGTGTGGAAGAGCGGCAACGCTTGAAGCTTACCGGTACTAATAGTTCGATCGGCTTGATCGTTCTCATTCCTTATGCTCATCGTGAAATACGATGGTCTTACCAGCGCTCACGCATGAGCGGCCCTTACGGGCCTATGCTCCGCGAGGGCGCCGGAAAACCGGCGGCGCGCAGTCGCGCTTGCGGGCTTTGCCCGTTAGCAAAACGCAAACGTCGCCTTGGCACAGAAAACAGCTTCTCGAACAACGTGCGTTTTGCCGACCTGGTGGTTATGGCGGAGCGGCTGCACCCGATCCCATTCCGAACTCGGCCGTGAAACGCTCCAGCGCTGATGGTACTTCGTCTCAAGACGCGGGAGAGTAGGTCGCTGCCAGGTCTGCTAAATGCACGTTTTATGTGTCACATCGTACCTTCCAGAAATCGAAGCCGATTTTTTGGGTCGATGTGATGAAATCTTCTCTCTACGAACAAGGCCCGCCAACGGGAAACACGGGCCGCGTAAGCGGCCCTTTCATTTGGTGAGCCATCTACCTATTTGTAGGCCATCCTATTCGTGGGTGTGCGCTTACGTCCAAAGCAAGAAAACGCTTGCTTAGATCAGCAAGCAAACCCTTGCTTAGTTCGGCAAGAAAATGCTTGCCTAGATCAGCAAGCAAACGCTTGCTGAGGGTTGACGCGGGGTGGAGCAGCCCGGTAGCTCGTCAGGCTCATAACCTGAAGGTCACAGGTTCAAATCCTGTCCCCGCAACCAAATACAAAAGAGCCCGCCTTGTGCGGGCTCTTTTGTATTTTGCTGTCACGGCCGGCCGATTTGAACCTGTCATCAGGGCCCCGCAAGGAAGCAAGCCGACGCCGAGGACAGAAAACTCAAATCCTGTCCCCAAAACCA